>NZ_JACFPU010000020.1:0-15992 GCF_016101825.1 Gilliamella sp. B14384G12
TATGATAATTTTTAAATCTCGACTATATTTTGACATAAAAAGACCCCCAGTTAGTGGTTGTCCAACTATTGGGGGTCACTTCAAAGGTGCGCCTTTTTTATGTTCTATGTATTGTTTTTCATTAATAGCTACTTAAGACTGGTGCAGGATCGATTTTACAAGCTCTTTGAGCTGGATAATAGCTAGCAACCAAACTTAACAACATTGCTGTAATAAACACAATCACAACATCAAAAAGATGAATTTCAGACGGTAAAAAGTCAACAAAATAGATATTACTGTTAAGGATTTTATGCCCCATCAAAGATTCCACAAGTTCCATGATATTTGATAGCTGCCATGATAAAATTACCCCTAAAATCACCCCGATTAAACTTCCAATTAATCCTGAAATGACTCCATACCAAATAAAAATATGTTTAATTAAACGATTAGTTGCACCGAGTGTTTTTAAAATGGCAATGTCACGTTGTTTATCTTTAACGGCAATTACTAATGTCGAAACAATGTTGAAACAAGCGACACCAATAACAACAATCATAGCCAAATACATAATCTGTCTGATCATTTGAATGTCACGATACATAAAGCCGTAAGTTTGTTCCCAACTATTAAACGACAAGTTTTCATCCAGAGCTAACGCTGCCTGGCTTATAATATACCTAGCCTGATAAACATTATCTACATTGACCATAATGCCTGTGACGCTGCCACCCATATTCAGTAACTTTTGTGCATCTGCTAATGGGAGCAAAGCAACATTATTGCTAAGGCTTCCACTTAAATCCAAAATACCGACAACTTGCAAACGCACTCGTTTCGGAGGTTTAAGTTGATTAGAGTCGCTGGATACTGGAATTAATAAAGTCACCCAATCCTTTTCTTTTACAGCTAGCGTTTTGGCTAAACCAGAACCAATAATAATTTGTTGACTATCTGCTTTAAAGTTTTGCCATTGATTATTTAATACATAATTAGGAAGTGTACTTATTGATTTTTCTTGATTGGGATCGATCGCTTCTACTTCAACCGCGCCAAGTTTACTCGCATTCTCAATTAAACCCGTAAAATTAACAAAAGGTGTAGCTGAGACAATGTGACTATTTCGTTTTAATTCGTCCCGAACATCTCGCCAATTATCCAGATAACCATATTCGGGATAAAACTGGCCATGTGGAACAACGGACAATACTCGATTATGCAGTTCACGCTCAAAACCATTCATTGCACTTAACCCAATAATTAAAGCCGCAATACCTATGGCAATACTGAATGTGGAAATAATTGATATCAAGGACACCATTCCACTTTTACGGCGTCCTTTGCGGAACTTAATGGCAGTGTTTAATGATAAATTCATTGTAATTATCCATTAAATTTTTTCGGTTAATGAACGATTAGACAATTGTCCATCGCGCATAATTAATTGATTATCAAGTTTATTGGCGAGTTCCAGATCATGTGTGACCACTAAAAAAGCCGTGCCATGATCACGATTCAAACTTATCAATAAATCAAAAATGGAATCAGCCGTGGTTTTATCCAGATTACCTGTAGGTTCATCAGCCATGACCAGTGCTGGATTGTTGATAAGCGCTCGCCCTATTGCCACACGCTGGCGCTCCCCACCAGACAGTTCGGATGGCCTATGATTTGCTCGTTTAACTAAATTAACCGATTCCAGCATTGCCATAGCTCGTTTTTTGGCATCATTAGGCTTTGCACCACTAATTAAGAGTGGCATAGCAACATTTTCTAATGCAGAAAAATCGGGTAATAAGTGGTGAAATTGATAGACAAACCCTATCTCTTGATTGCGAAGGTGAGCTTTTTCTTTTTCAGAAAGCTGATTTAATTGCTGAGACTTAAAAATGATTTCACCCGAAGTTGGTTTATCCAGTCCACCAAGAAGATGTAACAATGTGCTCTTACCCGATCCAGAACTCCCAATAATCGCTAATAGAGATTTCGAATGGATATCAAACGATACGTTTTTTAAAACTTCGGTGACCATTTTGCCTTCATTATAAGTTTTACAAAGATTTTTTGCTGAAAGCAAGATTTGTGAATTATTCATAACGTAACGCCTCGGCTGGTTGAATATTGGCTGCACGATAGGCAGGGTAAATAGTTGAAATGAGCGATAACATAAGTAATCCAATAACAATAACGATAATTTGTGTAGGTTCAACCAGTGACGGCAATTGAATACCAGCAAACGATAATCTAAACAGTTGCATGATTTCATTTAAGTAACAAGCCAGTAACAACCCTATAGCACTACCTAATAGTGTTCCAATAATTCCTGAACTAGCGCCTTGAATAATAAAAATTAACATGATTTTAAATCGAGATAGACCTTGGGTTTTTAAAATCGCCACTTCACCTTGTTTTTCCATCACTAATAAACTTAACGAGGTAATAATATTAAAAGCTGCCACAATAACAATCAAACTGATTAATAGTCCCATGACATTTTTTTCCATTTTGATAGCTTGAAATAGTTCTCCTCGTTTTGCTCGCCAATCATTAAAGACTAGTCCTTCTGGTAATGGAGTGTTTGTTACTGAGGTAATCTCTAACGGCTTATCTAAAAACAAACGCCAACTTGTTATTATTCCTTCTTGATAGCGAAGCAGATGACGTGCATCAGTCTGGTTAACATAAATTAAGGCTTGATTGATGTCATGATTGATTGAAAACAGTCCAACGATATTAAATAACCTTTGTGAGGGAATACGGCCAACTGGGGTGATCTGACTGGCATCAGTTACCATCAAGCGAATTTTATCGCCAACAGTTACACCCAGTTGATTGGCTAAAGTTAATCCAATAATGACATTATATTGTCCTGGCACAAGATCCGATACTGAACCACTATAGACATAATCGTTAATTGGATCACCATCATCTGGGTTGATTCCCATTAACGTGCTGACCATAATACCTTGTTCACTTTGCAAAACGACATCGCCTGTAACTAAAGGTGCCACATGATTAACACCGTTAATTTTCTTAAATTGGTCGCCCGCAATCTTATTAGGATCAATGCGACCTTGCGATGTGGTTATCTGAGCCTGAGGCAGAAATTTTAGTATGCTCCCCTGCATTTGATCTTCTAGTCCATTCATGACCGACAACACAACAATCAAGCCAATGGAGCCAAGCATAATACCGAGCATTGATAACCATGACACAAAGCGACCAAAACCATCAGTCTTTTGCCCATAGACATAACGCAAACCGATAAAAAATACTAATGGACGAAATATTTTTGACATAAACGTATATATTACCTGAAACTTTTTGACAAAGTTTAACGAGTTAATTACAAAGTGCCTATCATACAGGATTAAACAGTTATAGAAAACAACCTCATACTTACGTTATAATCTAACATTAATTATTCAGCGAAACCATGCAAAATCAACATGTCAAAAACTCTTAATATTTCAACATTAATTCCTAAAAAATCAGGTGAAGTCAAACAAATTGGGCAGTTAATCGGATCATCTCTATCCCAATTTTGTGCTCAAGCCATTGATGCACACGATGGTTTAGTGGTGATTATTACAGATGATATGCAACAAACAACACGTATTCATGAAGAACTGAGACAGTTTTCACCACATCCTGCTATCTTTTTTCCTGATTGGGAAACACTGCCTTATGATAGTTTTTCACCGCATCAAGACATTGTCTCTGAGCGTCTCTCTTGCCTTTATCATTTAGGACATTTGACAAAGGGTGCTTTGATTTTACCGATAAATACCTTAATGCAAAAGGTCTGTCCACAAAGCTATTTAGGCGGACATGTGTTTATCATGAATAAAGGTCTGCAAATTAGCCGTGAGAATTTACGTTTGCAACTTGAAAATGCAGGTTATCGCTCTGTCAGTCAAGTGATGGAACATGGCGAATATGCAACTCGTGGTGCTCTATTTGATATTTACCCTATGGGCAGTGATAAACCTTATCGTATCGATTTTTTTGATGACGAAATAGATAGTATTCGCACATTTGATGTTGAATCTCAACGCACACTTGATGAAATAACTGAAATACAATTGTTACCAGCCCATGAGTTTCCATTTGATAAAACTGCGATCGAACTGTTTAGAAGCCAATGGCGTGAAAGATTTCCAGTCAGATTAGAGCCAGAAAGTATTTATCAACAAGTCAGCAAAAATATTTTACCAACAGGCATTGAGTATTGGCAGGCCCTCTTTTTTAATGAGCCATTAACGCCCCTGTTTTCATATTTCTCAACTAACACACTCATTATTAACACCGTCAATATTGAGGCTCATGCCAATAAATTTTGGCAAGATGTTAACCAGCGTTATGATAGTCGTAAAGTCGATCCTATGCGACCATTATTAGAGCCTGTAATCATTTGGTCAAAAACCGACGAAATATTTGCCGATTTTAAAAAATACCCAAGACTGGTTTTATCGCACGAAGTTATCAGTGAATCTAATAAAAATGTTAATTTGGCTTATTCAAATTTGCCTGACCTTGCGATTGCTATTCAACAAAAAGATCCCTATTTGCAATTCCATCAATTCATCGAAAATTTCACAGGTAATATTGTCTTTTCGGTTGAATCAGAAGGTCGTAAAGAAGCGTTACAAGAAATTTTAGGACGAATTCGTATTCATCCAACAACGATTAACCAACTAGATGAAATACATCATGTCGATGATCGCTTCTGTATAATTCTAGGTGCAAGTGAGCAAGGTTTTATTGATCAATCCGATAATTTTGCCTTTATCACTGAAAATGAATTATTAGGTCGCCGAATTATTCGACGTAAAAAAGAAAATAAACAAGCAATTAATACCGATACACTCATTCGAAGTTTGGCAGAATTAACACCTGGTAAACCTGTTGTCCATTTAGAGCATGGTGTGGGACGTTATGCGGGTCTAACCACGCTTGAAACAGGTGGCATTAATGCAGAATATTTGATCTTACTTTATGCCAATGAGACTAAGCTATATGTGCCCGTATCATCTTTAAATTTAATCAGTCGCTACTCAGGTGGGGATGAAGAAAATGCTCCACTGAATAAACTTGGCTCGGATGCATGGAGTAAAGCTAGACAAAAAGCGGCCGAAAAAGTACGAGATGTCGCAGCCGAATTACTCGATATTTATGCTGAGCGAGAAAGCAAACCGGGGTTTCAATTTAAGCAAGATCGAGAGCAATATGAACTGTTTTGTGAAGCTTTTCCTTATCAAGAAACGGAGGATCAACAAAACGCAATCGGTGCAGTAATTGGCGATATGTGTTCGCCTTATGCGATGGATCGATTGGTTTGTGGAGATGTTGGTTTCGGTAAAACTGAAGTTGCTATTCGAGCAGCATTTTTGGCGGTAATAAATCATAAACAAACCGCAGTTTTAGTCCCTACCACTCTACTTGCTGAACAACATTACGAAAACTTTTGTGATCGCTTCGCTAACTGGCCAATCCGAATTGAAAGCTTGTCCCGTTTTAAAACAGCTAAACAACAACAAGCGATTATTCAAGCTCTAGGTGAAGGTAAAGTAGATATCGTAATTGGTACTCATAAACTACTACAAGAAGATGTTAAATGGAAAGATCTTGGTTTATTGATCGTTGATGAAGAACATCGCTTTGGTGTTCGCCAAAAAGAACGAATTAAAGCGATGCGTGCCAATATTGATATATTAACCCTCACTGCTACGCCAATTCCGCGTACGCTTAATATGGCAATGAGCGGTATGCGCGATCTTTCGATTATTGCTACCCCACCCGCTCGTCGTTTAGCAGTTAAAACCTTTGTACGCGAATACGATGATCTGGTGATTCGAGAAGCAATTTTACGTGAAATCTTACGTGGCGGTCAGATCTACTACTTACATAATGATGTTTCAGACATTGAAAAAGTAAGTGAAAAACTTGCTGAATTGGTTCCAGAAGCGCGTATTGCCATTGGTCATGGTCAAATGCACGAACGTGACTTGGAACGAGTCATGAATGACTTTCATCATCAACGCTTTAATTTACTGGTTTGTACCACAATTGTCGAAACGGGGATTGATATTCCGAATGCAAATACGATCATCATTGAACGAGCTGATAAATTTGGTTTGGCGCAATTACATCAGTTGCGAGGTCGTGTTGGTCGTTCCTATCATCAGGCTTATGCTTACTTATTAACGCCACATCCAAAACTACTTAGTAAAGATGCTAAAAAACGTCTGGAAGCTATTGCATCACTTGAAGATTTAGGTGCAGGTTTTGCTTTAGCAACACATGATCTTGAAATTCGGGGGGCGGGAGAATTATTGGGCAGTGACCAGAGTGGTCAAATAGAAACGATTGGCTTTAATCTATATATTGAATTACTCGATGATGCGGTTAAATCACTTAAGGAAGGTAAAGAGCCAACCCTTGAATCGCTTCTTAATAACCAGCAAACCGAAGTTGAATTACGTTTGCCAACTTTGATTCCTGACGATTTTATTCCTGATGTTAATACCCGACTGTCATTATATAAACGGATTGCTAGTGTTGAAACAATTGACGAATTAACAGATATACAAATCGAAATGCGTGATCGGTTTGGCAAGCTACCCGATGCCGTACTATTTTTATTAGAAACAACTAAAATTCGTTATCAGGCAAACAAATTAGGAATCACTAAAATTGAATTTGGTGAAAAAGGTGGTTTTATTGAATTTGGTAAGAACAATAAAATTTCTGTGGATTATTTAATTGAAATGATTCAAAAATCACCAAAAAATTATCGCCTTGAGGCCGCAAATCGATTAAAATTGCTGAGTTCACATTTAGAACGAAGTGATCGTATTGGATATATTAAAAATTTGTTGGCTGATTTTTCTAACCATCAAGAGTTATAATGGATAAAATATAAAAAGAGAATTAAGATGAAAAAAAGTATAATAGCGACAGGAGTTATTGCAATATTAGCATTCGGATATATTGGGACTTCAATGTATACCGGAAATTTAATCGAAGAAAACCTCGACACTAACTTAGCTGAGTTTGCCCAGCAAGTTAACAGCAGTCAACAAATTTTTAATCTACAAATTTCACATAATAATGATGAAAAAGGGATATTTTCGACCAAAACACATCTTAAAGTCACCTTGACACAAAAAAACCAAATAATTAATGACGATGATCCTGTTATTGTATTATATGATGATGATGCAACCATTCATCATGGTCCATTCCCTTTAGCCTCCCTTGCTAATGGTTCATTTTCCCCTCAGTTAGCTTGGTTAGAATTTGCTATAACCGAAAAAACCAATCCAACACTATGGAAATTAGCTGGCAATAAACCTTTTATTTCTGGTCATGCAGGTTTAAGTTACAGCGATTATCTTACCGTCAAATTAACAACTGAAGGCATCAAACTAACCCATTCCGACTTTGATCTTATTGAGGATGACGGTGTATTTGAACTAGGTAAATGGAATATTGTATTTGAAAAGCAGAATAATGGCTCTGACCTATCGATGGAAGCATCCCTTGATAAACTTAATCTTGTAATAGACCCAAATAACGTAATTTCTTTCAATGGGTTAAATATGTCACTTAAACCAGAACAAGATAAATCTACTGTTGACTATGATATAAATATTAGTAGTTTAAAAATGAAAAGTATTGAATATGGTTCATATACCGATATCGATTTTAATGATTTAACCTCCAAAGGAAATATTAATTATAAAGACTATAAGATCAGTGATCAAAGTGAAATTAATCGATTAACTATATCAACTAATAGAAGTACATCTAGTGCAGCTAATAACATTGTATTGAATAAATTCGTTTTAAACCAGCAAATGGAATTGAACGAAAAAAACCACGCGGTTGATGGATCATTATTCACAAGTGTTGATTCAATTATCTATGGCAAACAAAACTTAGGTAATGGTTCATTGGATTTAAACTTTAAAGGTCTCGACAAGAAAGATATTTTTAATCGATTTTATATGGACTATTTAGATGATTTACAAGACTTTATTGAGGAAATGCCATTTAACACAACCATCACACTTAATAAGCTTAACTGGCATAATGATGCAGGTGATATTAATGTAAGTTTTCTTTTTGATATTAACGATTTAAATTATTTTACTGACGATGAGGATGATACTTCAAGCGAAATTGATGACAAAATAGATGCATTACAATTAAAAATTGAAGCTCCATTTAATGTTATGGCTCGATTTTATGCACAATTCGAAAATTCTCAAAACAGTCAAGTTACTGAACAACAAGTTAATAGCGTCAAATCAAACATTAAGTTAAGTACTGAAATGTTTTTGGGTAACATACCAATTTTTGTTTTCAATAATGGTCAAACCGACGGTATTTTTTCAGATGTCAGTCTCACCAAAGATAGTGATGAAGTTCAAGTCAATGGTGAAATCATGTCAAAGAAAGATTTCTTTTATAATTTTTAATAAATAAAAGTGAACAATTCAATTAGCCTTTTCCGTCAGTTACACTGACGGAATATTAACCTTTAAATGCTAAAAATAATATACTTATGAATACTCATTCTACACCCTTAAATGAAAATCAATTTAAACGCACCATGAAAACCCGACATTTAATTATGCTTTCTTTAGGTGGCGTAATTGGTACTGGGTTATTTTTTAATACTGGATACATTATTGCCACAGCTGGCGCAGTTGGTGCAATAATCTCCTATTTAATTGGTGCGTTAGTGGTGTATTTGGTCATGTTATGTTTGGGTGAGTTAGCTGTTGCCATGCCTGAAACAGGGGCCTTTCATACTTATGCTTCGCGCTTTATCAGTCCCGCTACTGGCTATACAGTTGCTTGGTTATATTGGTTAACTTGGACTGTTGCCTTGGGTTCAAGCTTAACTGCTGCGGGCATGTGTATGCAATACTGGTTCCCAAATATTCCAGTATGGGTTTGGTGTTTAATTTTTTGTTTAGTGATTTTTGCACTAAACATTATTACAGCACAATTTTTTGCTGAAAGTGAATTTTGGTTCTCAATAATTAAAGTCATCACCATTGTCGTATTTATTATTGCTGGTACGGCGGCTATATTTGGTTTTATTCCAATGAAAAATGATATGCCTGCGCCATTCTTACACAACATTACTGATCATGGTTGGTTTCCTAATGGCATAATTCCAATAGTCATGACAATGGTATCGGTAAACTTTGCATTTTCAGGAACAGAGCTTATTGGTATTGCTGCGGGTGAAACCCATAACCCTGAAAAATCAATTCCGTTAGCCATAAAAACCACTATTTTCCGATTAATCATCTTTTTTGTTGGCACCATTTTTGTATTAGCTGCACTTTTACCAATGGAACAAGCTAGCGTTGTGACTAGTCCGTTTGTGATGGTATTTGAAAATATTGGCATTCCTTATGCTGCTGATATCTTTAACTTTGTAATTTTAACTGCGATTTTATCCGCAGCAAATTCTGGACTTTATGCTTCAGGTCGCATGTTGTGGTCACTATCAAATCAAGGTACATTACCAAAATGCTTTGCTCAATTAACCGATAAAGGAATCCCGACAACAGCTATTGCAGTCAGCATGTTAGGAGGATTATTAGCTCTGTTTTCAAGTATCATTGCTCCTAATACCGTATTTGTTGCTTTAACGGCGATTTCTGGATTTGCAGTTGTAGCCGTATGGTTAAGTATTTGTGCTTCTCACTATTTTTATAGAAAACAATTATCACCATCCGAGCAAAAAAACCTTAAATTTAAAGCTCCATTATATCCATTTGTGCCAATTTTAGGTTTTATTCTTTGTCTTGTTGCTTGTATCGGTTTAGCGTTTGATCCTGAACAACGTATTGCGCTATATTGTGGTATTCCGTTTGTGATTGTTTGCTTTATTGTTCATTATTTAACCCAAGCATTGAAAAAACAAGTTAGAAATCATGAAAGATAATAATCCTATAAAACCGCTTTTAGAACAGAAAAAACACATGATCATTGATGGTGCGTTAGCAAGTGAACTGCAACGTCGTGGTTGCGATCTTAATGACAGTCTATGGTCAGCCAAAGTATTAATTGAACAGCCTGAATTAATTCAACAAGTACATTATGATTATTTTAAAGCTGGTGCCGATTGCGCCATTACTGCGAGCTATCAAGCAACGCCAATGGGATTTGCCCAAAAAGGGATTGAGCTGGAAGAATCCATCAAGTTAATTAAAACCAGCGTAAAATTAGCCCAACAAGCAAAAATGCAATATCTAAACGATATAAAAGAGGATAAAGCTCTCTTAATTGCGGGTTCCGTTGGGCCATATGGTGCTTATCTTGCCAATGGTTCGGAATATACGGGCGATTACCAGCTTAGCGAGAGTGAATTTATTGCATTTCATAAAGATCGGGTTACAGCGCTTATAGATGCAGGTGTAGATATTTTAGCCTGTGAAACGATGCCATCATTTTTGGAAATTAAAGCTTTGACTAAATTAATACAACAATTTCCAATGGTTAATTGCTGGTTTTCATTAACATTAAAAGATCAACAACACATTAGCGACGGTACACCATTAACAGAGGTTATTGAATATTTAAATAGCATTGAGCAAATTGTCAGTGTTGGCATTAATTGCATTGCCCTAGAAAAAGTCACACCTGCTTTAGAAGTACTAAGTAAACTAACCAGTAAACCGCTGATTGTTTACCCCAATTCAGGCGAGGAGTATGACCCTACCACTAAACAATGGCATAAAAATCATCATCACAACTGTACTTTTGCCAATCAGTTAGATACATGGATAAAATTAGGTGCCAAATTAATCGGCGGTTGTTGCCAAACAACCCCAGAAGATATTGTTGAAATTCATCAATTATTAAATAAAAAATAGCTTTATTTTATCCACAACTATCCATATATAAGAATCAATGTAAAATAGTATAACAACTGCCGAACTTGTATTAATTCGGTAGTTGTTATTTAATAGCTAATTAAATTTTTTATCGTGAGTAATTATAAGTTACCGTTGCTTTAGAAATGAGATGAGCATTAACCATAAAACCAATTAACGCAGGTGTGGTTTGTTCATTTACGTCTATATGATCAATATCAAGTGCATATAATGTAAATTGATAACGATGGTCAGATTTTTCAGGAGGACATGGGCCGCCGTAACTCGCTACCCCAAAGTCATTACGCACCACTTGGCTACCTTTAGGTAATAGATCAGGGTTATTACCAGCAGAACGCTTAAGTGCAGTTACATCAACAGGAATATTAACTACTGTCCAATGCCACCAGCCAGAGCCCGTCGGCGCATCAGGATCATACATAGTTATTACTAAGCTTTTTGCATCTTTAGGTACATTATGCCACGAAATATTGGGTGATATATTTTCTCCTCGGCAACCGAATTGATTATAAATAAATTTATTAGTAAAACCATCTTTGACAAGATCTGGAACAGCTAACTGCATTTCCGATGCTAAACAGCTAGCAGACCCTAACATTAAGACACAACACATTATCGGTTTTAGTTTATTAATCATATTCATATGAATCCTTATATATATATTTTATTTAATTAGATTAATACATTAATACTTAATGGATACTATAAACATTGTATACAGAAAGATAAATATCATCTTTTTGATTTATTTATATTTATTTTAAATAATAATTAATTTGTTATTTTAATATTTATATAATTATTCGCGTTTAGATAAGCATATTACTTACAACTGTATACTTGTAAAAAATATTCAGATATCTATACCGTTTCATTTTTTATCAACACTCATTTTATTCTTTAATATTTTCCATTTTGGCATCATATCTTTTACATCAATCTATTTTTTTCAAAGATATAATCTTAGTTGTTTAGATTTTATCATTTGCAATTTTACAAATGTTAATACGTGATTTTTAACTAACCATATAACCAATATAATGAAGTTTGTTATATAATTTTTTTATTATGATAGATTTAAAAGACATCATCGCGATTGAAAGACAAATAAGCATTATTTTGAAACTCGTATCGCATTAATAAATAGGATAAAATAAAGATAAATTGTTTTGCTTTTCAATAATATAGTCGTATTATTTTTCTTAAATTTGCATCTTAGTGAAATATGTTAAAAATAGTAAAAGTGTCACCATAATTATTCTTATAATTCAGTATAAACTTCATTGAAATGAATTTAAATACTATTACTAATATTTAATCTATTATTAGTAGAATTATAATATTTTTTCCTAAAAATATCATCATTCTGATTGTTATCATGATTTACTAAAATTCCAAAACTAAGAATTAAATTAAGATTGAAATGATGTTTGATTAAAATTGATTAAGTCATTTGAATAATACCTAAGTTAAGTTGAGCAAACGCATTATTCTTTTGTGCAGATTTTTTATACCAATAAAGCTCTTTTTTGTAGTTATCTAAATCTGAACCCAATCCACTAGTTGTTAAATATAAATTACCTAATTCAACTTGCGCAGGTATATAATCTTGTTGAGCCGATTTTTCTAAAAAATATAATGCTTTTGAACTGTCTGATTTAACATCAAATCCAAATCGATAATTTATGCCTAATTCATATTGAGCTTTTGCATAATTTTGTTTTGCGGCTTTTTCTAACCAAATAAACGATTTTTCAGAGTCACCGCGCTCTGAATAAATAACAGATAAAGCAAATTCAGCTTCTGCATATCCTTGTTCTGCTGATTGCTGATACCAATAAAAAATTTTATTATTATTTTTTTCATCAACGTTTTTCGATAACAGCAAATTTGCTAAATGATGGTGAATATCTTACCAACGATTTACTCTAAAACTTTTCTAATATTAGTTTTTTTCTGGAAGTAATAATGCTTTTTTAACAAGATAATGTTCACCTTCAGGAGCATTAATTAAATCCCAGCTTAAATTATTACCTTGAATTGTTATAACCGCTAAACCATTTATACCGCCAAAAGTACTATCAAAATGAACCTTAATTTTATTGTCAATTAAGGTAGAAGAAAAAAGAATAGGACAATCAATTTTATTACCATATTGGATAATTGAACATAATTCTCCATTAACTTTGTCATTATCCTCAAATTTTAACTCTATTGAGAAAATACTATAGGGTATTTCATTACTGTCTGTATAGATTTCTTCAGTCCAACTTCCTTCTTTAGGTAATGCATGTAAATAATTAAAGTTAAACAGAAACAATAAAATAACAAATATTTTGAATATACAATTAATTTTCATTCAATCTTTACCTTTAAACAATCATCAACTCTATTTAATCAACTCAGGATTGGCAACAAGGTCAATTTTAGTTTCAAATGTTTTTTCGTGCCGTGTATGTTGTTTTATTAATCTTTGATACAAGCATCAATAGCAGAACAGTGAAGCCATTTTTTAATCATCTTATTTTTTTTTGTTGTATAATTAATCTCATAAAAATTATTTTGTGATCGTACTAAATCAACGATATCTCCCTTAATCAAATACATATTTGTCATATTATTTATATCGGGTTTGTCAAATAGATGGGATTTCATAGTGATATTGTAAGAATTTTCGTAACCAACTACTTTTTTGCTTACAATACAATTCCCTTTTACTGTACCATCTTCCCATCCATAATAGGTAGGCCGTATTTTATGAAACCAATCATCATTATTCATTAACTCATTTAGCTCTTGATTGATTAGATTGTAACAATAAATAGTGGTAACATCTGTATCCGATGACCACACTTGTGATTCGAAACTTACTTTATTTAGCGTAAATAAATTTCTATTTTTATTAAATCCTATATCATAATATATTTTAAAATGACCTCGATCAGGGAAACGAGTAATTACCCTAAGGATATTATTCTCATCATAGCGGGTTAATATATTCTTGACACGATTTCCACCATCCTCATCAAAACTTGGAATTTTTGTGATTAATTTATTATTTTGATAAAGTTCAATACTATCTCTTTCGTTTTCAGTATCAAATTTTGCGCGGTTAACCACATTATGATCGATATTAAATGTGACTTTTTCAGCATATGAATTTCCAAAAAAAATCATCAAAAAAATAGTTAATATTAATTTAAATTTCATTATTGTATTTTGCCTTGATTAAGGTATTTACTAATCCTTTTTTAGTTAAATAGTTGCCCAGCTTATTTATTTTAAAAAAATACTTTATACGAATTATTTTTAATTTCTACCATTCAAACAATTCCATATAAGATTATTTTTATCAACAGAACAAAGTTTATTAACTGATTTCAGTTTAGAATTTTTTTCATTACTCCACTGCTATGCAGTTCATCCATACCTTTCTTTTATTTTTTAGATATTTTCTTAGTTAATAATGTGATCAATCACAATTTTAATTAAGTTCTTAATAATTTAATTATTTTAAACAAGTTAATTATTTGTTTTAAGGCTCCTCTCCAACCTCTACTATTGAGTAAGTCATCAAAATTAATCTTAAATTTATTAACCTTGTAATTTAAGCAATTTTCAATATTACTGTCTGAAAAAACATTAGTTTTTATACTATTCTCATCTAATTCAAATATTCTATAAAGATACATTGGATCATCTGAAGTTACTTTTTTGTATGGATTGTATCGCTAATGTATACTTTCGATACAATCCAAGTTTTAGTATGATCTGCTTTTGTTAAAAACGAAATAAATGATAAAAATAGAAAAATTAATAAATAAAAATAACGAAACATATGCTTTCCTAATAAATCCTTGCTGAACAAATTCTTACTTGTCTTTATTTATTGTTTTTTATGATTAACGATATGATCGTTATTACAAAAAATTTTTTATCTCAATATGTTATCTATTACCATTAGGATAATATTTAAAATATTTCTCATAATTTATCTAAATAAGCACAGCCTTCAAAAATTTCACCTTTATAGTTAATAAAAATTTCATATATTGAATCAGGTTCATCAATATTGATTTCACATTTAGATTCCTTATTAAGACCTCGAATTAATCCAATAACACCATTTTTTGAATGAAAAAAAGCGACAAAATTATTTGTTATAGCAGAGTTTTTTATATCGATTTTTATTGCTATATTGTCTTCTTTCAAATGAAGAAACTGTAATCTATTTTTAGTTATTTTTGCATTCCAAAATGGTTCATTGCCACTTGCATAAAACCCGATTGAATTATTTGTAACTTTATTCCAAAATTTTGTTGGTGATAGCATATCTATCTGTTGCATTTGTTCTGCTTTGGCTTTATTTATCCAATCTATCGTTCCTGTGTTTAAATCCATAAAACTCTGTTCATTATTTTGTGTACTTCCTAAATATAAATATTCTTTATTTGAAGAGTCAATAAATACCTCTTGAGCCAATAGTAATTTAGGAAAAATCAATAAAATTAAAACTAGAAATTTCATAGAATTGCCTTATTTTTTATGAGGATTACCATCTAAAACAAGGGAATATAGATAATTATCCTTTGTATAGAATATGTTAGATTTAACCTTGTCACCAACAACGTTCATGATTAAATTGCTAATGATTATTTATAAGTATTTTTTTCTCAAGTTGGATAAATCTCTAGAAATATTCACCTTTATCCGAAAATCAAATAGGCAATTATCTATTTTTAGAGCGTATTTTTTTGGTCTTAATCTTAGAAGCCAGTTGACAAGCATCGGTTAAATCATTTTTGCAAGCTTGATTAAGCCACAATAATGCTTGCTGGTAATTTGATTGAGCCATTTGAATAATACCTAAGTTAAGTTGAGCAAACGCATTATTTTTTTGCGCCGCTTTTTCATACCAATAAACCCCTTTTTTGTAGCTATCTAAATCTGAACCCAATCCACCAGTTGTTAAATATAAATTACCTAATTCAACTTGGGCGGGTATATAATCTTGTTGAGCCGATTTTTCTAAAAAATATAATGCTTTTGAACTGTCTGATTTAACATCAAATCCAAATCGATAAT
>NZ_JACFPU010000021.1:0-7721 GCF_016101825.1 Gilliamella sp. B14384G12
AATAAATTACAGCAAAACACAATCGGCAAACGGTATAGACTCCTGAATATTTTTTACAAAATTTACTGTTTTTATACTCAAAAATTCTCTAGAGTCAAAAGAAAATATTTAATCTATCACTTGATTTAAAAAAACATTTATTTATGTTTATACAGAATTTAAATATTTTCTTTTTGTCTGTTTTATTTCCTTAAAAGCTGAATGATCGTTCTAAATAACACAATAATTGCAATTAAAACAATTTTCTATTTTTGAATGCTTTTTTATCGTATTCCTTTAGATAAATAAAATAACCAGATATCTATTAACTTAGGAATAATTTAAAAATTATATCTGCTTTTATATGTAATTTTGTTGCTACTAATTGAATATTAAACGTCACTATTAAGTAAATAACATGCTTAATTCGCCCATTTTATTATTAAATTTTTAGCAATTTTATATAATAGCATTTCAAAAAATCCAAACAGCAATCATCCAGTACTTTTTATTCATTTGCGAAAGAACTTTCCCTTATTCTGATACTATTAGTTATTTCACGCCATATACTCATTAACTGCTCTTCACTATAGGTTGGTACGTTATCATTCTTGGGTATTATATAATTCATTTGGACCCACAATTGGGGCTTTTTATAACTTGCATTAAACAGATTGATGCCAAGTTTAAAAATGTACCCTTCATCATTTCTCCAACTATAATCATTATTGTAAAAAAAATCACCTTTCCTTATCCATTCTTCCATAACTAAATGATTGCTTTCACGCGTACCTTTATAAACCGTATATCCTTCTCCGTCCGGATCATATTCTTCAGGACTTTCCAATAGTGACAGGTCTTCTGAAAAATCAGAAGACTGTAAACTAATATAAAAATCCTCTTTCCCCTCATATCGATATGTAAAACTTATGTCTTTATATTCTTCGACCCCATTACGCATAAATCCATTAGTGAAACAAAATCCCGGTTCACTTGGGATGGTAAAATCATCGCGTACTTGAATATGATCGAATAATTTGTACATTTGTGCTAGTTTCTCAGGTACATCGTTGTTATAGATATCTGGGTTTGTATTTCTATCTTGATCGTAACGACTATCTGAACCATTATTTGCATTCATTTCAATTTTTAAGGTTACCTCATCTTGCCAACGGTAACCTTCTAAAACACGGGCAACATCAGGAACACCTTCACTTTGCATCCGTTCAAATATAATACCTTGTATTTTATCCGTATCTGTATTCGGTAATGGATGAATTGCCTTTAAAAAATTACCATCAATGGGATCAATAGGTTGGGTATTTTTCAATTCTTGCTCTCGACGAGCTATCATCTGTTTAAAAGGTGGAAGATACTGTCGTTGAGTTTTAATAGTAACTTTATGAATTTGATCATAATAAAACTCAGTGGTTGGGAATACTGTAAATTGTTTTGGTAAATCAATTAAATAAACTCCTAAACATCGTGTTGCAGTATTTTTTAGCAATTGATCGACTTGTTGCTGTTGCTCAGTTGATAAGGTGACCATAATTATATCCTTATTAAAATAACGATGAGTAAAAAATAAAATGATTAATAACGCTGTGATTAAAAAATAATACTTTTTATCAAGTTTTAACCTGTTGCCCATTTTCTTCAACCGTGACAATCTTCACTATAATATCGACTATTGCCCGTAGAGCAAAATCTCGCGCTTCCTCACTTTTTTTATACGCTGATTCATGCCCAACAGCAAGATAAGTTAGTGCACGTAGGGATTCTTTTGTTTTTTTTGGAATTTCGCCAGAGCATTGTGGAACCATACCGTCACCATTGCCTTTTGTAGGATCTATTTCGCCAGAGCGTCGTGAAACCGTACCGTCACCATTGCCTTTTGCAGGTTCTAATGTGTAACATTCAGCATTATACGTTACTTGAAAATCAATATTACCTTGTTGATTGCTTTCTGCTTCAGATTCACCTTTTTCGCGTTTTTTAGTCTCTATAGCAATAGTTCGTTTTGCTCTTTTTTCTCGCAAATTCAATCTATTTTTATCACCAATATATTGATCAGATGGTCGTTTAATTCCTGATTCAAAATCTATTTTCTTATATTCTCCATTCCAATTCACTTCATCATAGGTTAAAAATTCTTCTGCTATTATTATTGGTTCTCTATCTTTCTCTTCTTTTTTTTCATTTCTTTTCTCCGCATCCACTGCATCAACATCCACCCCATAAAATGCGTAAGTATTAGGATGATATTTCCCACTAATTTTTTCATGAAACTTTTTTACATCATTATTTATAATATTTTCATATTGTTTCCAGTCAGATTCCATTATTTCTTTATTATGTTTTTTATTAAATGGATTAATTAAATGCGGTTCACAAACACACCACCATTTTTCTTTATTTAAATAGATCTCTTTATAAGGATCTGTTTTAGGATATTGTTCCTTATCACCACCACCAAGCGGAGGGGAAATAGTCAGCCATTTTTTACCATATTCAATGCCAGGTAATAACTGTAATGGACCTGGAGCTTGAGCCAAAACTGCTGTCATTTCGGCTCCATCCTTGCCTAACACATTATCTATAAAAAAATTCTTTTGATTACCACATTTCATTCGGGTATACGCCGCTGCTGCTCCAATAGAGGGTTGAACGGCATTAATCACACCGTATACTTTTTCACGCCCCCCCAAAGCTTCCGTATAATAACGCGCCACTAATCCCCCCATAGAGTGGGTCATTAAAATTACTTTATCACAAACTCTACCCTTTTTTTTGTAGAAAGCAGGGATAGTTTCTTCAACTAATTTTTGTAACCGTCTGGCACTTTTTTCATTAGATTCTAGCCAGTTATAACCCATCGCATAAAGCGGAAAATCATAATTCTCAAGTTTTTTAATATCGTCGCCATCAAATTTAAGCGTGGTTTTTTCTGTGGAGGCTAACTTAAATGAGTGAGCCTCTGTTAAACTTTGCAACTTAAGTGATAATTCTCCTGTAGGTTGATATAACCAAGATTGAAAAGTATCTAAAAATACGCCATAACTGAAGTAACCGACGGTTCCCCATCCCCTTTCCCGACGCGTACCAAAAAGTTTATTTTCTGGATGATTTTCATCTGCTTTTTTACCTTCTTCGTCTAAATCTATGCTGCTTTCCTCATCATTAGATCTTTGATTATACGTAAATTGTAAAGATGAAATTTCTTTAGAAGCGGCCTCAATTACTCTACCTCGATCATCTACTTCTGTTTTCTTAGGATCTAATAAGCACTTCCTTCTCTTTGCATTACCTAATATGGGTAATAACCATTTGGTCATATTAAGCGGAGTATCTATACGCCAAACTTTGCGCGAATTGTTATCACCGTTTACAGATTTTAACTTTAAATTACTTCCCATCACGCCAGGCAGTAAAATAATTGGTATCACTTTACGCTCTTTTTCAATATGCATTTGTACCACATCCTCATTTGAACGTGGTCTCGTATTAAATATCTCACTTTGGCAATTATTGTCCATTTTATATCCTTATTCTTTTATTTATGATGTCATTTTTTGAGAAGTAATTAATTGCAAATAAATATGCTGCGCATATTCGACAATCGCCAATTGCTCTCCCCCATGATGAGCAATACAACCATTTGCGAGTCCTAAAGTAAAATAGTGAGTTAAATCGCTTGGCTTTGCAAAAGTTAAATCAATATCATGGAGCAGTTGCTCATTACCATTACCTATGGCAAGCTGTTCGGTTGTTATCGCAAGTGCAATACGGTTCTTTTTGTCTAACCCTGATATCCATATATCTTTTATATTGGCCGATGGAAGCTGAGTTAACGTCAATAATTGTTCTAGATCAGCTGATAAATCTTGTTCCGATATCAATAATCTGCCTAACCACGATTTGGCCGTTAATTTTTTAGTTAAAATCAGTGATTCATCACCAAGCAATAATGCACTAATAAATTGACTGTGCTTAGAATACATCGAAGAGGTATATTGACAGGTTAAGATTAATGACAATTCGATATCATCTGAATGTTGATACAATTCGGTTATCCATGCGTTATAATCCATTATAGGCTCAGGATATAAATCCCATCGTTCAAAAATTGCATTTTGTAATTCGTCATCTTTCATTAATTTTTGAGGAAGATAAATGTGTGTTAAGTACCGACGATAGTTGGGACTTTGCTGCTCTAAACTCTGCATAACTTCATCTAAAAACCAATAAGGTTGAGTTGATTTGATAGCATTAAATAGCGGGCGCGCTTTTGCTGGATAAAGCGGAATTTTGTTGACATCACCTGTTAGTACCTTAACGCCATCTTGCTCGGCACAGATGACGTGACTGGCAAAAATCGGTAATTGCTGCTTGCTCCAAGCTTGCCATTGTTCGGTAGTTTGCTTGTTAATCGCTGTTATTTCCTCATTATAAACGGCATCTGAATAACGCATTGACAGATTAATCGTAAATGGAATAGACCAGAGTATTATTGGTATAATGATGGAACAGAACCACACCAATGAGTCATCAGTATCTTCAAAAAGCAGAAGCATTAGTACAAAACTGAGTAAGACCAACAACACCAGCCCTATACCCCATAATAAATAGGGTGTTTTTTTTATCTGTCTGTGTGTTAATGGTTGAGGAATATTCCATCCCATAACATATATCCTTATCTATTCCTATTATTGCGATGAGTTAAATCATCCCGTTTGATTCAATTGTTAACTGTCTTTTTGGGGTGCAAGAACGATTGTTATTGGTTCAATAAAATCGGCAAACTGTTTTGGTAATTTGCCATTTTCATCCGTCATAGCATCAATTTCACTTCCATCGGCACGAATAATTTTAACTCGCTGATTTTTTACTGGTGTATTGTCATTTTTCCATAATAATTGTGAGTTAAAATGATAATTTGTATTTTGGCGTTCATTTAACATTTGGCTTAAACTATCCGGACCAGTTTTTTGCCATGTTGCTGAATGGCAAATGACATTATCTGGTGCAGCAATATCTATTGAGCCATCAGCAAGTCGTATATAAGCACCACCACACGTTAAAATAAGTTCTTTTTGAGCTGAAATAACAGTACGACCTTTTTGACTGCTTATTGACAAATCTTTTTCCGCCAGTAATGACATTTCATCATGTTGTGCTTGTATATCAACTTTGCCATGTGAAGCGATAAGTTTAATTCCCATTTTTTGAGCAAATAAACTGATCATTTCACCCGCTGCAACGGTAAATTTTCTTAAAACACTGACATCAGTATGTTGATGACTTGCCAACATGATATTTTCACCTGCAGCTATCTGCACACTTTCAGGTGTAACTTGGGCGATCCCTTTTGGTGAAGACATCAAAATAGAGGGTTGTTTAAATTCTTCAATGGATTCGATTATCAATTTTTTTTGTGTTTCTAAATCGGCTAATTCAGCCTCAGCATGTTTAACAGCATCTTGTAAGGCAGAGACTAAATCTAATGTTTTATCAAGCTGCTCTTTGGCCTCTTGCATATTAAGTTGTAAATCTTGTGCTTGATACTGTTTGTCGGCAGTAATAAAAATACCTTTAGCAGCACGCACTGCGCCCCACTCATCGGTACGCAGTTCGAAACCTTCTCCTCGTTTCGTTTTTTCACTATCCACCAAATGCCCCAAATTGAGTTGGGTTTTGCCATATTCTGTTGCCAGTTTAATATGCTCCTGACCACGTTTATCGTCCATTCGCAATTTATTATTCGCTGGCGTGCGTATCACATTACGGTGTTTATTGATTGTCGTAACATGGTCTGGATGACTGCTGTCGTGCATGGCATGAGCTATATACGGGCGGTCTGGATTACCATTGGTGAACGCAATTGCAACTTCTGTTGAATCTATCAAAGGGAAGTGAAAACCATACGTATCGCCGGCATATGGTTTTGCCAGTCTGACCCATAAACTTTCCTCACCTTTTTGCCAATTTTTTAAATCAAAATTGAATTTAATTCGGTAACGACCCTGCGTATCAATATAACCGTACGTATCATCATCTTTACTGGTCACTCGGGCGGGTAAAGTGCCACTCACTTGTGGCCAAGGTAAGGGTGCCGGTCGATACGGCTTAAGAGCATCATAAGGGATAGCAGTAAAGCGGGTTTGGTAAGATTCGGTTCGGTCACCATAACATTCGGTTGCAACAATCACCACACCGTCTTTTATCTCAGCTATCGGGCAACCCTCTATAATCACTAACTGTCCTGGTATAAGCTCATAAGCATTACATTGTCCCGTTAGAATAAATTGTTCGCTTACATAATGTTGATGCCGAATACGCGCGTACCAATTGCCGCTTTCGACTGTCTGTATATCACCTTGGGTTTTGTGGTGCTCTTCATACCGATAGTCTTCGCCTCGCATTGTCATATCTTTGGGCTGACTGTTGTCACTGCTGTAAAGATTGCTGTCGGACATCCGATAGTTATAATCGTTAACACTGACCTGACTTGGTTTAGTTTTACTGCTGAATTGTAAATCCCAGACACTGTAGCGAAGACAGTCATTGAGGCCGCTCGGTTGCTTTATGGTCACTTTACCACCATCAGCATACCCTTTTTCATAATCACTTATCACTATCACATCACAATGGTGCTCCGGATGCGTTTCAAAGTAAAAGTAGAGACCCACATCTGCCAACAAACGCTGTATAAAATTTAAATCACTCTCTTGCCATTGCGTAATAAATTCTCGTACAGGATAGCTTTCTTTTAACTCAAAACGAAAATCAATACCGATAAAATTGTGATTTCGCAACACTTCATCGACCACATCGATGACACTCTTATTCTGAAAAATGGCACTTTGGTGGTGATTTGCAAGTAATGCCATTCTAGGTTCCAGTTTCACCCGATAACGTGCTTCATCTTCGCTGATTGAGACTAAACTAAATTCTGTGATTATCCCGTAAAGCTTTCTTGTTTTGGCTACATGATCAAATGAGCTAATTTGTGTCACTTGTAGCGGTGATTGGTTAGGGTGAAAAGTCAAGGAGGCGGCTTGGCTGAGCATGGATGCAATTGAAATTTGCTTATCTTCGCTGGTGAAATCTATCTGATATTGCCAAGGTTCATTTAACCGCTCTTGACCTTTAATTGATACAACAGAAATGTTTGATAATGCGTCGGATCCATCAACTGACAACGAATAGTTATTGTGTGATAAGTGCCCAGAAAGCGAAGTTAAGCTATCGCCGAGCTGCTCCATTATGCTCATACTTCAATCCTTAATTTGTAACAGCAAAATTGATCTTTTTCAAAAACACAGATATTTATTAACGATAATCTGAGTGATATAAATTAAGTATTTTTTTTAAACGAGTCAATTATTTTTTTATTAACTTTTATTAACTTTTATTAATTTTTATTTATTGTAGATAATGATTAAACTGAGTAATTAATTCGGCTTTTTATTTTTTAGATGGTCATATTAAAATATATCAATTAATCAGTTAATTATACTTGCACGCTGATTTATAAATGCTCTGAAATTAATGTTGATAATAAATACAATTTATAATAGATCGTATTGATATGGATTTGAGTTATTTACCAAGATCATCAAACTGTAAATTACTCATGAGAAGTCAGTGGTTAACAATAAGAATTAAAAATAAATTACAGCAAAACACAATCGGCAAACGGTATAGACTCCTGAATATTTTTTACAAAATTTACTGTTTTT
>NZ_JACFPU010000022.1:0-5936 GCF_016101825.1 Gilliamella sp. B14384G12
GTCATCGTCTTTATCTACTGGTTTAAATTTTGCTAAGTCTTTAGGATAATGTTTATACCCCAATTTAAATTCTGCCATTATTTGTTCCTACTCAAATATCAATGTAATCTTCTAATTCAATGGTAAATGGTGTTTCGCTGCCATTTTGCTCTTCAATAAAGCCTAGCACACTTATTTTTGTATCGATATTATCATCAGCCACATAGACCACTGGACAGATGATTAATGAGCCTTGTTCATCAAGCTTATAGGTCACCAGCTGATTTTTTACTGATGATTGATTTGTGTGTTGACTTTCTTGGTTTGTAAAATCAACTTTCATCTCTAACGTTGAGAGCGAGCCAGCAGAGCTATCACGAGAGGTCGTTGATTTAAAAGTCGTTCCTGTCAAGTTATGACCAATTAGCTCATTTTGACTGCTCTCTTTTTTCTCAACAATCAGAGAGCCATAATAGCGAATGCTGTCCGGTTTATAATTAGGTAAAATTACATTCAGATAAATATCCTGTTTATCACCATAATCAAAAACGAAACTTTTTTGCGATTTTTTGGTTAGAAAAAGTTCGTAACCACGAGAAGCACCATAAAAGCCATGAATGAGCTTTTTAACGCCGTCTTCAGTTAATGGATAAGGAGATAAATTACCGGTTAGCTGATTTAAACCAAAGTAGCAGCGGTCAAACCAACGCTCCATAGACGTTAATGAGGTCAGTTCGCTCATAAATGCACAAAATATTGATAATACAATACAAACAATTGATAATGCGATACCGATACCAGATCCAGCAAAGAACATTGATACAGCTAAAAGAACTCCAGATGCAAATTGCCATCTTCCTGAAATTTTAAATCCTGCATTTATTTTGTTCAAACCAAAATACACTTCTTTTCCTCCTTCAAATACTCCCCAAACTTTTGCCGTGTTTGCCAGTTTTTCGGCATGGTTAATTAATACTTTCATTACGGTTTTTTCGGATAGTGCCACAGCTTTATTAGTAACGCTTATCATTATTTTACTTTTAAAGTTACCTGACATCTTTGCAAGCTTATCGACCGAGCCTGTAATAAAAGTTATGGTATTAATCGAGATAGATACGCTAGCAAATATAAGTCCAGCCATTGCTTCACTCCGCTGTTCTTCTGTTAAATTAGTTTTTTGCAGAGTTTTATTATTATCTAGCAATAATTTTGCTTGCCATGCTAATAAAAGGAATTCAAATAGAATTGAGGTGCTACTTGCTGCATAGGCCACTCGTAATTTAGGATTGGAAGGATGATTAACCGGTGCATTACTTAGATGGGTTGAAGGTTCGTTAGCGGTAATAGAGGGTACGCTTTCTTTAATCACATTTCCCATCTCTTGGGCGCCTTCGGTCATAGTATTAGCATGAATTGAAATGTCAATATGGTTATTGGTGATTTTATTTATTAGTGTTTTTACGGATGCAAATTGATTTTTTGTGGTATCTGAGGCATATCTTTGCAGGTAGGCTTTTAATTCATTAATACCCTCTTGTGTTCCTCGACCTTTAAATGTTGCGGTTATCAGTCCATCTTTACTGTCAATAATCTCAAAACCACTAAAATTAGAACCATGTTTGGTTTTGAGCTGAGCCTCAAGTTGATTATATCGCTCTTCCGGTAAGGTTAGACGAAACTCATCGGTAATTAATTCTGGATTGACTGTTTTTGAGTCAGTATTATTTATGACAACATTATTATCAATTACCGTTGCCAGCTTATTCACATCATTGACAGCACGATTGCCTCTATTAGTCCGTTTCACATAATCTTCAATATTTTTAAAACCATCATCATCACAAAATATTGTTAAGGTGATAGTGGTTTTTTTGGTGTCTTCAATGGTGGTTTGCGAAGTAATTGAAACATTTTTATTACTCTCCAAAGCACTTATTTTGCCAGTGTTGATATTAAAGGTAATAGTTCTACTTTTAGCATTCGTGTGCCCTGCTTCTGATAACGCTTTTTGTACACCTTGTGCATTAGTGATTTTTTCTAATTGTTTACCAGAACTCTCAGGTTGAATTGCCTGTGATTGTGCTAAAGCCATAATCGGATTAATAAGGCAATGTTCAATTAAAAAATTGTTGAGCTCGTTGCCTTTATCCGCTAGTGATTTGATATCACCCTCTTTCCAAAAAGAAGGATTTTTTCCTGCAATGACTTTATGAAAATAAGTCTCATCACTGGATAAGAGTTCGTCCCATAATCCCATATCATAATAACTGTTACCTTGCGATCTAAATATCTGAATTGCATCAGCTAATATATCATTATGGATATCTTGGCTATTATAATTGAACTCCTGCTCCCAAAATTTAACTGTATTAAAACTGGATATTTTTTGTTCAGGGAAGGTTATCTCTTCCTTATTTTCAAATTGATGTTTTCTACCTGAAAAAAAATCAGAGGCGGGCAACTTATCGCAAAATAACCAGCGACAATAAAGGGTGTAATCTCGACCATTATTCTTTTTAATTTTCTCGTACTGTTTTACTTTATCAGCAAAGCGATTGTACTCTTCAAGTTTTAATTGATTATTAAACTTTGCCCAATATTGGTCGAAATCATAATGTGCTTTTTCTGCTTGGGATAAGTTGTAGCGCAAATTACCTGTTTCATCGACGATTTCCGGCGAGCCACCATATTGCCATTTATCACTACTAAAAAGATTTTCTAAACTAGAGACAAAAACGGTACCAGCTGTACTATTTTCATCAAAATATTTTCTCATTGAAATTTTATATTGCTCAATTAAGTCATAATTTAATTTTTTATATTGACCCTCTGGGGTGTGAAACTCATGATATTCATAAGGAATATCGCTTTTATTATCAATTTTATTATGTAATTTAGCGTCCCCTGTATAATTGACTTCGGCTAGGCGTTGAAAATTTAAGTCCTCAATCATACCTAGGGGATCTTCTAAAATAACCGCCCCAACTGGTTTTTTATATTGAGACTTTCGGGCATTGATAAAATTAATAAAAGGATCACGTTGTTCACTTTTATCTTGATAATTCGGTAAATAACTCAATTTATCAGTCATATAGGGTATAAATTCTAAAATTTTACCAAAAGTATGTTGGCTTGATAAATCTATGCCTCTTGGGTGGTTATCTGGCGCTTGAATAAATGAAGTTAAATCAATTTTAGTAAACCGAGCTAAATCTTGGCTATTTTTATAATAATCACGAGTTTGTTTATTCCAAGGGTAACGGCTATAGGCAATCCATAAAAAAGGTTTGTCACTTAATTCGTCATTGCTAATATCAACCGAGATAAATGAAGCTGGGACATAATGATTGTCAGCTAGACATCGTGTTGGAAAGGGATCCTTGTTATCGATTTCAAGATCTTCTGGGGCTTTTTCCCTTAATATACCACCCTCTAAAACTTCATAATACCGAATATAGTCTTTTTTATTATCGGTTCCTGCAAGGACATAAACATACCCTTCTCGTAACACTCTTAATACTTCATTATGATCTTGTAACGGTTCTTGTGGCTCTCGGTCATCAAGAGAGTATTGTGATGAATCGAAGAATGAAAAGAGCTGCGAATATAGTGAAGACCAAACCTTATTTACCGCAGACTTTCTTAAGAGTAAAATCGGATATCCTTCCCTTACACATGCATGCCCATTGTCTGTTAATGATACAATTGCCGATAAGCTAGAAGTATCAACGTTTTGTGTATTTTCACTAACCATAGTTTTTCCTATCCAAATCTATCTATCGAGTAATATTATTTATTATTTTGATTTATACTTGCTTTAATATCATTTTCCAATTGTTCTAAGCGTTTCTTTAATGAACCTGGTGCTAAAATCGCTGATAAAAATAGCGCATTAGGTGGCAATGTTTGAATATTATCTTGCCACATTTTGACCAACCCAAAAGTGGCTTTGGGTTCATTTTGATACTGTAATGCATTTTGTAAAAATATCTGACTGGATAAGAGAAAGTCTTTCGTCAATAAATTATCGGCTGCTTTAATTTGAATTAATTGGCCATAATAATTCATATAAGTATAACGATGAATAAAATTGAATAATCCTGATAATAAACTTTCAACCGAGAGACTTTCTTTTAATAATTGCAATCGAATATGTTCATAGAAAGGTAAGAAAGTAGGTTGTTTAGGCGAGAGTAAACGACCTAGCTGTAGACCTAAATCAATCATCTTTTCGGCTAAATTCTGTATATCAAGTTCACTACTTATCCACGCACAAATGTAATGTTTGTAATGGGAGCGCTCTTTTTCGATTCGAGTTATCGTTAAATCCAATAATTCAGGCTCTAACACTTCGCCTGGTTTCGCCAGCAATATAAGATGGGGACAAATAGTAGGTTCATAGGATAAATCAGGGCGTAAGATAACTTTAAGCTCATCGCTAGAAAAGACATCTTTAATATTTTCCAGCGCGAGTGGCTCAACAATTTTAACTGGTTTTAATGGGTCTACAAGTAAATAACGGTAACAGTTAGCTTGATCTTCGTTTAAAGCATTTGATAATTGATGTACTAACAAAACTAAAACCTCAACAAACAAATCAATAACAATTATTTATGTGGTTTAGTTTATCTGTTTGACTATTATAATGCAAAGAACATTATCAACTTTACTGATAATAAAGATGTCTTCAAAAACGTGTTGTTGTCTTTCTAATTTAAGTATGAAGCACCTGACATACGCATTGTAAATGAATAAATAATAAACTCATATATAACCAGAATTATATTATTAATCATTGCGTCATAGTTTAGACACTTTTATCCTAATCTGGATTGATTTCAGTTGAAGCCAGTTGATAAAAAATAGGAAAAGTAATTCTAATAATTGCTTTGGACATAAAAAACCAGCTTTGGGCTGGTGTATTTTTTGGAATTGGTGTGGATGCCGAATCGAAAAGATCTTTCAATTTTAGTTAGCTTTAGATTTTTAGGTAACATCATATAACATATACTGTTATAGTCAAAACCACTATTTATCAACTCAGACATTCTGTGCCACTAAATATTGCATTAGAACAGGGTGATGCCTTAGTTCTTGTGGTTATATTTATGATACTGGTAAGAGTTTTTTGAAGATTATGTTGGAAGATCTATACTTAATCAATACAGTATGTTAAGTATTTTATAAACCTTGAATAATTGTTAATAACCCTACAAAGTTTTAATATAAGCTTTGTAGGGGAGAATTTATTGATAAGTTTATTTTATTACTATTTTACAATAGTGATTAACTTAAGTTAACAGTTAATACACTTACCTATATTTGAAAAAGGATTTCATAATGTGCAAACACTTCCTTATTATTTTCCTAAAACTGACTATTCCAAATACGCTCACAAGTGGTTATCTTTGGCTGGTAGCCGAGCTATCTCGTTATCTCTACCATTGCGAGAACAAACTTATGAAGGTGATATCGTTTACAATTTTTTCGATAATTTATTACCTGATAATCAAAGTATCCGAGATAGCATCCAGCAACAATTTCAAACTGTAACCAATCAACCATTTGATCTACTATCAAGTATTGGTATGGAATCTAACAGTAAAACCCGCTTTGCTTATGTTCCTAATAAAATATCGACTCTTTTGCTATAGTTTTCGTCTTCATCAAACGTATATTTATTTTTTAATAATACATTTAATTCTTCTTTATCTTTTGTATATTCTAATATCTCATTATTGTTTAGCTCTGTATTAATTTTTAAATCAGATAATCTATTTAACAGGTAATCAGGAATAAAATTATGTTTCAAGCTTATTATTGATAAATTTTGAATAACAGCGACTAAAATCTTATTATTTTTTTTCATGCTAATGGATAGGCTACACTAATTAGTACCAATTTTATAAGGTCATTGTTATGATAAACCAACAATAAAAAAAGGTAACAATAATGAC
>NZ_JACFPU010000023.1:0-4126 GCF_016101825.1 Gilliamella sp. B14384G12
TTATCATCAATTTTATATAATTCCATTTCATAAACAATATATTTAGGATCAGTTTTAGTCTTAATATATGTTGATATGTTGTATACTGTCATTTAATTTTCATCCTTAAGATTAAGCTTATATCATTATTCTAAAAGTTAGTGAGTTAATATTTTTTAGCTTAATTCTTTACTAATTGATAAACTCGCCATTGCTTGTTTTGCTTATCAATAAGCGAATCACAATTTTTTCATATAATCTAAACCAATCCTGATACTATTCTTCAACTTTAATGATATAAGTTTTATTAAATTTCTTTCCCCGACATGACATTGTACCGTAAGTGGTTCCTGAGAGTTTTATTGTGATTGCTCCTGCAACTTTAGGTGTTCCCTTTACTTTAAGATCATTAAAAGAAACATGTGTACCAAAATCAGTCGGAGATAATTCAAGTCCAGAGTTTTCAGGTTCTATTTTATAGTGAAAAAGGTGTTGAATAACACGAAGGTTAATATCAATTTCAGCATAATAGGGGGCACCCAATTTGGCATTGGGTAATGACTTCGGTAGGACTTCAACTTTTTGTGTACAAAAACAACCAGTAAGGAAAGTAGTCAGAAAAAATCCAATGATTAACATTAAGTGATGTCGTATTTTTTTCATAAAATCTAGACCAATCCTGATACTATTCTTCAACTTTAATGGTATAAACTTTCTTAAAGTCTCTTCCCGGACATGACATTGTACCGTAAGTGCCTCCAGAAAGTTTTATTGTGATTGTCCCTGTAACTTTAGGCGTTCCTTTTACTTCAAGATCATTATAGGAAACATATTCTGTTCCAAAATCAGTAGGAGATAATTCAAGACCTGATTTTTCTGGTTTAATATGATAGGAAAAGTGAGGATCTATAGCCACGCCACCAAAAATTTCAATTTTAGCGTAATAGGGATTACCCAATGTGGCATTGGGTAATGTTTTTGGTCGAACTTCTGGTTTATAACACAAACAACCGGTAAGAACAGTAGTCAAAAAAAGTCCAATGATTAACATTAAGTGATATCGTAATTTTTTCATAAAATCTAGACCAATCCTAATACTATTCTTCAACTTTAATGGTATAAACTTTATTATAGCGTTTTCCCGTACATGTATTTGTTCCGTAAGTAGATCCAGAAAGTTCTATTGTGATTGTTCCTGCAACTTTAGGTGTTCCCTTTACTTCAAGATTATTATAGGAAACACGTTTTGTTCCTAAACCTCTAGGAGATAATTCAAGGCCTGATTTTTCTGGTTGGATAACATAGGCAAAGTGATCGCTATTAGCCACGCCACCAAAAACTTTAATTTTAGCATAATAGGGAATACCTAATATGGCATTGGGTAACGACGACTTCGGTAGGACTTCAGCTTTTTGTGTACAAAAACAACCGGTAAGAGCAGTAGCCAAAAAAAGTCCAATGATTAACATTAAGTGATGTTGTAATTTTTTCATATAATCTATACCAATTCTTAAACTATTCTTCAACTTTAATGGTATAAACTTTATTATAGCGTTTTCCCGTACATGTATTTGTTCCGTAAGTAGATCCAGAAAGTTCTATTGTGATTGTTCCTGCAACTTTAGGTGTTCCCTTTACTTCAAGATTATTATAGGAAACACGTTTTGTTCCTAAACCTCTAGGAGATAATTCAAGGCCTGATTTTTCTGGTTGGATATCATAGTAAAAGTAATGGCGATTAGCGTGGCCACCAAAAACTTGAATTTTAGCAAAATAGGGATTACCCAATGAGGCATTGGGTAAAGTTTTTGGTCGAACTTCTACTCTATCACAAAAACAACCGGTAAGAACAGTAGTTAAAAAAAATCCAATGATTAACATTAAGTGATATCGTAATTTTTTCATATAATCTAGACCAATCCTTAAACTATTCTTCAACTTTAATAGTATAAGTTTTCTTAAAGTCTCTTCCCGGACACGACATTGTACCGTAAGTGCCTCCAGAAAGTTCTATGCTGATTGTCCCTGTAACTTTAGGCGTTCCCTTTACTTCAAGATTATTATAGGAAGCATATTTTGTTCCAAAATCAGTAGGAGATAATTCAAGTCCTGATTTCTCTGGTTTGATATGATAGGTAAAAAATTCATCTATAACGACGCCACCAGCAACTTTGATTTTAGCGTAATAGGGATTACCCAATGTGGCATTGGGTAACGACTTTGGTCGAACTTCCATTTTTTGCATACAAAAACAACCGGTAAGAACAGTAGTTAAAAAAAGTCCAATGATTAACATTAAATGATATCGTATTTTTTTCATATAATTTATTCAGTTTAATTGAATTGGTTGTTAATAAGTGTTTTTTAAACACTTCCCTATTTGTTTCAATACCATTTACTTTTCAGTTTATGGTATTTTACTTATCACAAAAGCCGCATAAGAGTATCGCATAACATCAGCTAAAGTTGTATTTTTTAGTAAATGATCCTTTACTCTACCCCATGAAAAACACTCAAGCTCTACTAGCTCCGTTAGTAGAGTTTGTTCTGTTACCTCATAACCATTTATTAACTTTAATTTATCTGCCCAAACAATCCAATGGTTTTTAGTTGTAATAAGTATCTCATCATCAAACATTCGTGATGTTATCAACATGACTACGTGCGTATCTTCACGAACATAAGAATTTAAGCGGCATAAATCTTTTAACGTTAATTTGGGGCCTGTTATATGATTTATTATCTTTGTATTGATTTCGTAAATAATTTCAGCGCCAGCTTTTTTAAACCATGTTTTAAGATCTCCGGCTGTCGTAATACCTGGAATTTGATCATCAGGAGAATCAAAATCAAAAAAAAGATTTTCTGTATCCCTTAAACTTGCTAAAGTTATCCAATCTATAGCTGGTACTTTTGGTAAATATCCAGATGGTTCATTTTTAAAAAAGTTTGTTGGATGACGACAATCAGAACTAGGTTCTAGTTTTAATGTGCCAATTTTAGTTTTACCCGATTCCCAAAGTTCTTTCACCATCTGTTTATACAGATCAGGTCTATCGATCAATAAACAATAAAAAAACGCGGCCGGACCACATAGCATAGCATAACGTTGATCAGGATAATTTATTTTTGCTAATCTTAATAGCAAGCCTTTTTCAACTTCTTCTTTGCTAAAAGGATCTAGTGGATCGCCAGCAGGGTGTTCTTTAACTTCAAAAGCTCTTGATTTAAAGGTCACCTTTATACTATATATGAACACATGACCATTTTGGGTTTTTTCAGTCGTTTCATTGTATTCAAATTCCCTTGATGGCCCCCATTTTTTATCAGATGTTAAAAAACCTTTTAGAGGTATAATTGCTGTCATAGGCTCTGGTAACACTTCATATTCATCGTTACCTATTTTATGAAAAAGATTGAGTTCTAAGATATAAGATGTATTTTCAGGGTCAGAAATATCTAATGAAGAGTGCACTAATGTCCTCTTATCAGCTTGTAAATTTTGTTTTCCTGTTGATTCTAAAGCATAAAATTTATTACCTTTATCATCAATTTTATATAATTCCATTTCATAAACAATATATTTAGGATCAGTTTTAGTCTTAATATATGTTGATATGTTGTATACTGTCATTTAATTTTCATCCTTAAGATTAAGCTTATATCATTATTCTAAAAGTTAGTGAGTTAATATTTTTTAGCTTAATTCTTTACTAATTGATAAACTCGCCATTGCTTGTTTTGCTTATCAATAAGCGAATCGCAATTTTTTCTTCTTTTTTGGTATAAAATCTTTCCGTATATCCTTTATCATCTGTTTGCCCTTGTTTAACTGAACCATCTTCCATAAAGGCTAAATACTTTGTGTTTTTATATGGTTGATCTTCATCATTTACCATAAGGTATTTTAAGCTATATGTTTTACTTGATGAAAATTCGTTTGGGATAGCTTTAGGTAATAAAATTTCAAGTATATTTTTCGTTGCTGGTCCCATTTTCTGCAATGCATTACTTTTTATATAAACATTATCAGCGGTGCCCAGTTCAATCCCAGCACTACTAATTTTGATGTATGAACCACCACACATTAACTTCAGATCTTCACTTGCGGTGACCGTTAATTTTCCATCGACACTGTCTATTTTAA
>NZ_JACFPU010000024.1:0-3044 GCF_016101825.1 Gilliamella sp. B14384G12
TTGGTCCATATTTACTCATCAGACCTTGAACTAACCACGTTTTATTACGGTTATGAATTCCTGTTTAATGGTAAAAAGGGTAATGTAGATTTTATTAGGTGCGGTTATATACTCAGAAAAATCAGGTACGGACATCTTGTATAGAATAGGAGTATGTCATGTTTGCTGAAAATTTTTGGATGTCATTTGCAATGTTAGTGCAATGGTGGACGATTTGCATCATCTCCAGCCGTCAATCGGTGAGGTTAATGGCGACCATTCTAATTTCCGTTACTCTCAATTTACTAAAAGGCTCAACCAATATGGTCAATTTCAAAATCGCGAGGAAATTAGAGGCATGATAGTGCAGACCTATTTCTACATGCAGGATAAATGCAATATCAATCTATCTGACGCGCAGAGCAAATTAATGACAACATGGGATAAAACATACTCATCTGACGAATGGGAATGCGAGCGTAACAAACAAATTGAACAAATTCAGGGTAATGACAACAGTTTTATTAATAAAAAATATGAAATACTCTTTCATTAGTATTAGAATGTTTATATTTTAAATTTTATCTCGCTTTTATGAAAAAACTAGACAAACATTCAAATGAAACAAAAAATAATGATGTTGAAATAATTTATGATATTTTTGGTCATGTTTTAGATTATTTAGTGGCGAAAGTTTACTATGATAAAATATTGAATTCTATAAATAGAAATAACATTAATTTTTTAAAAAAAGATACTCTTTTGTTAAAACTACATGATTATTTAGAGAGCAGATCACATTTTAAAGGTATTTCTTACCATTCTAATATTAAAATTCTAATTGGTAAAAATAGCGCCTCTGAAAATTCTTATGATTTTGATTCATTTTTCTGTGTTTTATCTGATTTTGATGATATCTTCATACAAGATAAAGCTAAATTAGCAAATTTCGTTTCAATTATAAAAGAATCTAGTGATGATAATTTACTCAACATCTGTACAGATATGTATATAAAATATAATGAACCTTCAATGCAGGCTCATTCTTCTTTAGAGGATCTTTTAGAAAATGTTCAACAATGTTTAGAATTTTTTTTAATGTTGGAAAAAAGTGATGAATGTAAAATAAGTTCAATTGGCAGTGAATTTATGACTCTCATGTTGGACTCTCTTTACAGAACATTTCTTACACATTTAGATAAAGCTAGTAGACTGTTATATTCTGCATTTCTAGTATACGGATATTTCTTTATATTATTTTCAATCGAGGAAAATATACAAAAACAAAATGGCACCTCAAAAAAATCTCATAAAGAAATATCTAAAGGAATTAAATCAAAACTTTTTAGTAACTGTAAAAAAATGAGTGTTTTTTCTACTTTTGTGAGGAAAAACATAATTATAACTACTTCGTTAAAAGAAAATCATGAAAAAACACTAGTTTTATTTGATAAAATTAGGAAAAAAAGAAATCAATTTATGCATAATCCTCATCCTTATCCTAATTTAAATGAAAGTGATAAAGAAAGTTCTCATTTAATTGTAGAATTAATTAATAATTTCTTTAAAGAAGTAAGAAAAATTTCGGAAAATATTATCCAATTATTAGGTTTATTAGATGAATTTACTGATACAGAAAAATTTAAAAAAAATAACTTTTTTGAGGCGCTCATAAAAAAACTTCATGAACTTGACATATCAAATGATTCATTGGATATCTTAATGTCAATTTATAAAGATATGGAAAGTAAAAAAACTGACCTAAATTCATTTTGGGAGATTAATTTATAATCCATTTTGTAAACCCATCGGAAGCTGATATTTCCTCCTATGCCACTTTCTAATATCTTGATCTGAGTTATAGATACTTTTGGATGCTTCAACAGTATCGACAGCACCCTAGAATACTCGCCGACATTATTTGATCATTAGCTAGCACTCTGTAGACCCTATTAACTAACAATCGTAAATTTATTATGGATAAATTCACAACTCAAATATCGTATTTTTGGGGCGCTACGTGCTAGATCGTAGAAGTTCTGAACCTTAACGATTTAGCAATTAAATACCTGAATAACGGAAATTACTGAGCCGCGTGTAACAAGTTCCCACGTTGGAATAAATCGAATAGTAGGCGTAGCGCTAAACACAGACATCGATTTATCCCTTTACACACAGGGATAAATCGACAGAGCGTCAATATTACATAGCATTTTTTTGCTATTTCAAAAATCACAATCCTACATTTTATTTTTTCTATTTTTTAATTACATGAAAAATATAAACTTATCGGTAGAATCCCGTAGAATCTAATTTTAACTTACATTAATTTTAATTAATCAAATAAAAACATAGTGTTATATAATGTGATTTTAATGAAAAATATCCAAAAAAATCGGTAGAAATTTGACGGTCAATATTTTAATTATAAAACAGTATGTTATAATTGGTGTGTTCCCTGTATGCACAGGGATAAACCCTGCTGTTGCATAACTCAATGTTTTCTTACTTCGTGTTCCCTGTATGCACAGGGATAAACCGCGCAATTTTTATAACAGTGTTGGGCAATATTTGTGTTCCCTGTATGCACAGGGATAAACCGCGTTCCTCCTCTACGACATCCACCATTTTTAAGTGTTCCCTGTATGCACAGGGATAAACCGACGAATGGTTATTCGCGGGCATTTTGATGATAGTGTTCCCTGTATGCACAGGGATAAACCTGATAACGGATTGACAATTTCGGCTGGGTGGGAGTGTTCCCTGTATGCACAGGGATAAACCTGATAACGGATTGACAATTTCGGCTGGGTGGGAGTGTTCCCTGTATACACAGGGAAAGACCGTATACTAAATTATTTATAATAGGATTTTATAAAGCTCTCGTTTGAGAGCTTTTTGTTTTAGGATATTTATCCGATTTATTATAAGTTTCGTTGAATTTGCTTTTCTGTTGTTCATCCTTTTGTTGCTAATTCAATTTAAAATTTTTAACAATGCTAAAACCCACTTGGTCCATATTTACTCATCAGACCTTGAACTAACCACGTTTTATTACGGTTATG
>NZ_JACFPU010000025.1:0-2889 GCF_016101825.1 Gilliamella sp. B14384G12
CATCACCACATGTTTTTGTACTGGTTGCTGTTTTATTTTCTGAATCAAACTGAATCGAATATCCTTCTAAATTCGCTTCAATATACTTATTTTGTGAATCATCATAGACGTAATATATTTGCGGGACATTGGCGGCGTGGGACTCAGCACCCTGAAGAAAAAAATCATTTTCATTACCATCAAAATCAAAATCACCAATTTGTATAGCATGAAATGTATAAAAAACATACCCTTTTGAATTCTTTATGGTCTGTAATAGCTCCCCATTTTTTTTACTGTAAACATTGATGCCAGTAATTTTAATTTCTTCTTTTTTCTTTTTGGATAATATAACTTTAAAATAAAAATCTTTGGTTGAGCTTCTTTGTAAAAATTCGATATTGTTAAACTCTGTATTATCAAATAACTGTTTGGATTCTACTCGAGTTAGCTCATAACCGTTTGCAGTAAAAACATTATATTCAAATTCTTTTTTTAATTTAAAATCACCAAATTTCTCTGAATACCCAAATAAATAATTACTTTCTGATTTTACCTTGTTTAAACTAAAATCAAAATTTTTAATAATTAATGTATCACTATCATTATCTGTATCAATCGTTGTAAAGTTTTTAAAATAATAATCGTTTTCTTTTTTTTGAGGTCCTCCTATATATCCAACTTCATATGTTTTGTCTTTAATATAAGTAATATCAAAGTTACTATCAGGCGTGGCCAACAAATAAAATTCAACTTTATCATCACCTATATTTCCGCTGTAGACACGATAGACTGCTTCTGTTACTTGCGGAATAAGAAAAACTATTATCAGTATATATTTTATTGTTTTCATTATGATATTTGTCTTAGTTTTTTAATAAGTTATCTACCTTAAAAAAGTTAAATATTTTGTTTAAGGCTCCTCTCCAACCTCTACCACAGCTTTTTCGCAATCCAGTCTTTCTTTTTTAGTACATTTTTTATGAATAGATTTTTCCTCAGAATTTTCATAAGAAATGCAGTATTGATCTTGGTAATCATATTTTTTTTTGTTTTTATTAAAAAGATATTGTTTATTTAATTTGGTAAAAAACATTGGGTCAACAAAAACATCACCACATGTTTTTGTACTGGTTGCTATTTTATTTTCTGAATCAAACTGAATCGAATATCCTTCTAAATTTGCTTCAATATATTTATTTTGTGACTCATCATAGACGTAATATATTTGCGGGACATTAGCGGCGTGGGACTCGGCACCCTGAAGAAAAAAATCATTTTCATTACCATCAAAATCAAAATCACCAATTTGTATAGCATGAAATGTATAAAAAACATACCCTTTTGAATTCTTTATGGTTTGTAATAGCTCCCCATTTTTTTTACTGTAAACATTGATGCCAGTAATTTTAATATCTTCTTTTTTCTTTTTGGATAATATAACTTTAAAATAAAAATCTTTGGTTGAGCTTCTTTGTAAAAATTCGATATTTTCAAACTCAGTATTATCAAATAACTGTTTAGATTCTACTCGAGTTAGCTCATAACCGTTTGCAGCAAAAACATTATATTCAAATTCTTTTTTTAATTTAAAATCACCAAATTTCTGTGAATAGCCAAACAATTCATTGCTTTCTGAATTCACCTGATTTAAGCCAAAATCGAAGTTTTTAATAATTAAGGTATCATTATTATTAACTGTATCAATCGTTGTATAATTTTCAAAATAATAGTCGTTTTTTATTTTTTTTGGCCCACCCATATACTCAATTTTCTTTGTTTTATCTTCAATAAAAATAACATGAAAGTCACTATCAGGTGTGGCCAACAAATAAAATTCAACTTTATCATCCCCCATATTTCCGCTGTAGACACGATAGACTGCTTCTGTTACTTGCGGAATAAGAAAAACTATCATCAGTATATATTTCATTGTATTCATTATGATATTTGTCTTAGTTTTTTAATAAGTTATCTACCTTAAACAAGTTAAATATTTTGTTTAAGGCTCATCTCCAACCTCTACTACAGCTTTTTCACAATCCAGTCTTTCTTTTTTGGTACATTGTCTTAAATAATAATTAACACCATCTGGAATAGCTGCACAGTACTTATCTATATAAGTATATTTTTTTTCTTTATTATTAAAATAATATAATTTTTTTAATAAAACATTAGATGAATAAATAACTACATCGCCACATGTTTTTGTACTGGTTGCTATTTTATTTTCTGAATCAAACTGAATCGAATATCCTTCTAAATTCGCTTCAATATATTTATTTTGTGAATCATCATAGATGTAATATATTTGTGGGACATTGACGGCATAAGATTCACTATTATTCAGAGAAAAATCATTTTCATTACCATCAAAATCAAAATCACCGATTCGTATAGCTTGAAATGTATGAAAAATATACCCTTTTGAATTCCTTATGGTTTGTAATAGCTCCCCATTTTTTTTACTGTAAACATTGATGCCAGTAATTTTAATATCTTCTTTTTTCTTTTTGGAAAGTATAACTTTAAAATAAAAATCTTTGGTTGAGCTTCTTTGTAAGAATTCAACATTTTTGAATTCAATATTATCAAATAATTTTTTAGATTCTACTTGATTTATCCCATAACCGTTTTCAGTAACAACATTATATTCAAATTCTTTTTTTAATACAAAATCACCAAATATCTGTGAATAGCCAAACAATTCATTGCTTTCTGAATTCACCTGATTTAAGCCAAAATCGAAGTTTTTAATAATTAAGGTATCATTATTATTAACTGTATCAATCGTTGTATAATTTTCAAAATAATAGTCGTTTTTTATTTTTTTTGGCCCACCCATATACTCAATTTTCTTTGTTTTATCTTCAATAAAAATAACATGAAAGTCACTATCAGGTGTGGCCA
>NZ_JACFPU010000026.1:0-2793 GCF_016101825.1 Gilliamella sp. B14384G12
GCCCCAACTCGGTCAAATCATAATGATAAAGTCCCTCTTTACCGTCAACGGGCTGACGAGTTAATAAGCCTATTTCTGCAAATAATGGTAATGATCTAGATAATTTTCCTTTATTCCAAATTACCCACTGAATATCATCTGCTAATACTGGCTCGTCGGTATAAGGAAATTTCACAGAACCCAAATAATAACAGAAATTTCCTTTGATTTTGAGGTCAGTTTGAACTCCATCATACATATTTTGAGCTGATTTTTTGAACTCATCTTTATCATAGGTATCACAACCCAAAAGAAGACTGGACACAAGTATTAGGATTGTTAATTGGATAATTTTTTTCATCATTTATTCTTTATCAGTTAATAACTTTCCAGAAGGCTTCATAAGAAGATAAGACCATGATTCTAAATATAATTTTCCATCTTTACCTTTTATATACAGTTGCGTTTCTGGGTAAGTAACATTTGGCAAGAATACGTAATGTGAACCATATAACGCTTTGAGTTTATCTTGATTGTTAATTACCCATTCAGGCGTATTAACTACTTGATAATCAATATTAACAGACACTAATGTTTCATTATTACTATACCTACCATGTTCATACGTTTTTTCGCTCACATCTCTGACTTTAATCACTTTTATTGGGCCATAGCAAAAAGCATTATTATAAATTGTGTCTCCACTTGGTGTTTTGTTAAAAAAAGAATATAAATATTCTTGCCCCAACTCAGTCAAATCATAATGGTAGAGTCTTTCCTCACTTTCAACGGGCTGACGAGTTAATAAGCCTATTTCTGCAAATAAGGGTAAGGTATTTGCTAAATCCTCTTTATTCCAACCATCCCATTGACTATCCTCATTGGAAGGAGGAATATCTGTATAAGGAAAGTTCACAGAGCCCAAATAATAACAGAAATTTCCTTTGATTTTAGTTTTAGCTTGTACTCTATCATAAACGTTTTGAGTTAATTTTTTGAACTCCTCTTTATTATAGGTATCACAACCAAAAAGAAGACTGGACACAAGTATTAGAATTGTTAATTGGACATTTTTTTTCATTATATATTTTCCTATATCTTAAAAACCGTTCACAGGGGAGTGATGATTTTTATAAGTGTAATAAATCATCAATGGTTGGTTGTCAACAATTTTATTTTGACTATTTTGCGACGTTTGACCTTTTGGCCAATAATTTAATTGTAAATAAATCTCTTCAATACCTACATAATAAAATTCGCCCACTTTATAAAAAACTTGAAAATAATTCAATTCATTATTTTTTGAATCAGTTGCTTTTTTATATAACTCAATTCTTCCTACTTTGCTTGGAACTAACGTTGTAGGCAAATCAGCCGGTTTCAAAGGTTCTTGACGTTTTATCAATAAATCTTCTGGTGAACCGTTGACAAACTCCAAAATTGGAAATTCCTTACCTTTTGTAATTTTTAAAGCAACGGTTTCTTGATTATTTCTATCAAAAAACCTTAACATACCTTCATATTCACTTTGTTTTTCATCATAATTTGGTAAAATAAATGAGATATAAATTTCCCGACATAAGTGTGCAACATCTGCAGCCCTTTCTGGGTGACCTATTTGGTCATAATCTTTTTGAGAATTCTTATATGTTCGCATTTGTTCTAAGTAATAAATCGGCTGCTTTTCTAACTGTATTACTGCATGTAGATTAATCAAAGCAGCCATAAAGTCATTAATTTCCAGTGCCATACTATCAAAGGTCGCAGCATAAGCGATGCCTTTATCTGATGATTTGGTGCCAAACAAGCAGTTATTAAACCAGATTTGCATTTTATCCCAATCGTCTGATTCATCTTTAAATATTTTTTGGATAATCGCTATGACAAGTTGTGCCACCAATGCGAACACAAAAATCGCGACGCCAATAGGCCCGGTGAATATAGATATAGATAACATTAAGCCTATCGATTGTGCTAAGTTAGCAATCCCCGATATAACCTGTAAACCACCAGCGATACATAAAGCTGTACCAACAGCACCACTTTTTTGCATTCCTTTAGCAAAAAGGAAGCATCCTTCAGAAATGGAAATCACACTGCTAATTATGCCCATAACACCCACAGCACCAGCTGAGATTTTAAATACACCATTAACTAACGTGCTTAAACTTGCCCGGTTGGTAATAAATGTTCTGACAGCTTGACTCAGCGTTAAATCAGCAAATTTAAGCAATTCATTTATGGCATTTGTGAATCCCGCCACAACTTTATAAAAACCAAACTGTACATCACGCTTAATTTCATAGCGTATTGTTTCACCAATTGAATTATCTTCTAATTTTTTTAAGTTTTCCTGATATTGGATATAAGTAACACCTGCTTGCAATCCAGCGGTTAACAACTGACTGGTAGCAAGACTAACACTTATTGCATTCACTCTTGTGGTAGGGTTTAATCCTGCGTTTTTAACTGAGTTTAAAATAGATTCTCCATTCATTTTTTTAATATTATTATAGCTTTGAATGAATATTTTTTTTAAATCTTTAAATGGGAACCTCATTACCGATGGATCGCCTAAAAAATAGCGGCACACTGCACGGTAAAATGTCCTACCACTAGCCAGGATTCTTGGTGCATTCGCCACTTCAGCTAATTTATTGGCCACATCCATATAATTCAATCTACGTTCAACAACATCCCAGTCAGTTTTGGCTTGTTGACTACTGTCCGATACCGTATAATCAAACGTTGGTAATGGAGTGGCACTGTGGGATAACGGCTCAAAATAAGTCTGTATTGAATTTAATTCAAGGG
>NZ_JACFPU010000027.1:0-2571 GCF_016101825.1 Gilliamella sp. B14384G12
TCTTTATCTACTGGTTTAAATTTTGCTAAGTCTTTAGGATAATGTTTATACCCCAATTTAAATTCTGCCATTATTTGTCCACTTTAATATCAATATAATTTTTTCCTAGGGTTGTTCGTAAGGGAAAGATTTGCCGACTAAATCATACTCCTGCTCTATTTTGGCAAGCTCTTCAAGGGATTCAGCTCGTGAGGCTTTATCAATACCCTCTGGCCAGTTAAACTCAGGTGCAAAGCAGTTAAATAATCGACCTAGCCAAAAGCGCCCCCTGATTTTGCCTTTATAATTCATCCCCTCCATACCATTCATATAACACAGTAACCAGCGCCATTCGCTTTTATCGATATAATTGGCGTTATCCCATAAGCTAAAGTAATCCATCAAGGTATCGGTTTGTCGGTCGATCACTGCCGCAAAAATCTCCTGCTGCAAAAAAAAGCCGTTACGGGTTACCATTCCTTCAATTGATTGCCAGTCATAGACTTTTATAACGGGTTTATAAAGCTTTCTTATCTCCCTTAAAGGAAAATAATAAAGTCGTTTACTTAACATTGGCTCGTACACATAGACTTTGCCGGTTTTACGGTTAAAACGTACCGGGTAATCGGCTGGCCAAATAATAACTTTTGCCAATTGCATTAAACATAAAAATAATGCAAGCAAAGAAACAATAATTAATCCTAAAGAAATGGCTAAATCGCTATATATAGAATAAGGACTAATATTGAGAAAAAACCATATTCCAGCATAAAGGGCATAAAGAAACGCCACACATCCAGTTAACCTTCCAATCATATATAGAGTACGATCAAATTGGTTACTGGTGCGGCCTATTTCAATAAAAGTATTATTGCCAAAACGAAGATTGGTTAAGTCATCGTCTTTATCTACTGGTTTAAATTTTGCTAAGTCTTTCGGATAATGTTTATACCCTAATTTAAATTCTGCCATTATCTGTCCACTTTGATATCAATATCATTTTTCCTAGGGTTGTTCGTAAGGGAAAGATTTGCCGACTAAGTCATACTCCTGCTCTATTTTGGCAAGCTCTTCAAGTGATTCTGCCCGTGAGGCTTTATCAATACCCTCTGGCCAGTTAAACTCAGGCGTAAAGCAGTTAAATAATCGACCCAGCCAAAAGCGCCCCCTGATTTTGCCTTTGTAATTCATCCCCTCCATACCATTCATATAACACAATAACCAGCGCCATTCGCTTTTATGGACGTAATTGGCATTAAACCATAAACTAAAGTAATCTATCAGGGTATCGGTTTGTCGGTCAATCACTGCCGCAAAAATCTCCTGCTGAAAGAGGCCGTGACGTGAAACCATTCCGTCAATTGATTGCCAGTCATAGACTTTTATAACCGGTTTATAAAGCTTTCTTATCTCCCTTAAGGGAAAATAATAAAGGCGTTTACTTAACATTGGCTCGTACACATAAACTTTGCCGGTTTTACGGTTAAAACGTACCGGGTAGTCGGTAGGCCAAATAATGACTTTTGCTAATTGCATTAGACATAAAAATAATGCAAGCAAAGAAACAATAATTACACCCAAAGAAAAGGCTCCATCACTATATATATGATAAGGTCTAATATTGAGAAAAAGCTGTATTCCAATATAAAGGGCGAAAAGAAATGCCCCACATCCAGTTAGTTTTACAATCATCTCTAAAGTACGACCAAATTGGTCATCAGTGCGTCCTATTTCAATAAAAGTATTATTGCCAAAACGAAGATTGGTTAAGTCATCGTCTTTATCTACTGGTTTAAATTTTGCTAAGTCTTTAGGATAATATTTATACCCCAATTTAAATTCTGCCATTATCTGTTCCTACTCAAATGTCAATGTAATCTTCTAATTCAATGGTAAATGGTGTTTCACTGCCATTTTGCTCTTCAATAAAGCCTAGCACACTTATTTTTGTATCGATATTGTCTTCAGCCACATAGACTACTGGACAGATGATTAATGAGCCTTGTTCATCAAGCTTATAGGTTTCCAGCTGATTTTTTGCTGATAATTGATTTGTGTGTTGACTTTCTTGGTTTGTAAAATCAACTTTCATCTCTAACGTTGAGAGCGAGCCAGTCGAACTATCACGAGAGGTCGTTGATTTAAAAGTCGTTCCTGTCAAGTTATGACCAATTAGCTCGTTTTGACTGCTCTCTTTTTTTTCAACAATCAATGATCCATAATAGCAGATGCTATCCGGTTTATAATTAGGTAAAATTACATTCAGATAAATATCATGCTTATCGCCATAATCAATAATTAATTTTTTTTGCGATTTTTTGGTTAGAAAAAGTTCGTAACCACGAGAAGCGCCATAAAAGCCATGAATAAGCTTTTTAACGCCGTTTTCGGTTAAAGGATAAGGAGATAAATTACCGGTTAGCTCATTTAAACCAAAGTAGCAGCGGTCAAACCAACGTTCCATAGACGTTAATGAGGTCAGTTCGCTCATAAATGCACAAAATATCGATAATACAATACAAACAATTGATAATGCGATACCGATACCAGATCCAGCAAAGAACATTGATACAGCTAAAAGAACTCCAGATG
>NZ_JACFPU010000028.1:0-2025 GCF_016101825.1 Gilliamella sp. B14384G12
TAGCAACATCATTTTCTTCTACAATTTCGATTTTTGTTATTATTTTTACCGCATCATCTGGGTAACTACTAACTAATATTTGCCCTATTCTATTATAAAGATCATCAATCATATTTTATTTACTCGCTTTGTTATAAAATTCTATATAAGAAAAGTCTTTATTATCAACATAATACGATACCCTAAACCTAGTTGGTCTTATATCTGTACCCTAATATATAGACTCTATCTCAACTTTAACTGTTTTACCGTCTTGCAAGGCGTTAACCCATCTATTTTCTATCTTTTTCCATAAGCTACGATTAAAATTAGCATTCAAATGAATATTTGCGTCAGTTGGCTACAGTCGCAAATGTTCGACGTTAAGCTTAGACGCAAATAATACTTTAATATACAGTTAGATAGATTATAAAACTGTATTTATATATATGGAATGTGGTTGGGTTAGCTATTTTAATGATTAAGACTAATCATCATCTTCAAAAAGACCAATAAATCGTTCATACTTAAATTCAAAATCAATTTTTGAATTTTTTATATCTATCTCAACGATACAACCCGCCCAGATTGGCTCGCCGTTAGTAAGATTGTTATCAATAAAATATTTTTTAATTTCTAGCATGGTTTGAAATATATCATCCCTAGCTTTAGAAACAGGTTTAAACTCTTTCTTATTGTTTTTATTATCAAAATAATTAAAAAAATACGCTGCGACATCATTTTCTGTTGAAATTTGAATACCCGTTACTATTTTTACCGCATCATCTGGACAACTAATGACTAATATTTGCCCTATTCTATTATAAAGATCATCTATCATATTTATTCGCTTTGTTATAAAATTCTATATAAAAAAAGTATTTATCATCAATATAATACAAAACCATAAACCTATTTGGTCTTATATCTGTACTTTCATATAAAGGCTCTATCTTAACTTTGACTGTTTTACCTTTTCGCAAGGCTTTAGCCCATCTATTTTCTAGCGTTTCCCTCTCGCCACGATTAAGATTTGAATTCATTGGCAGGAGGTTAATTTTTTATTATTATCCATTTAGTTAAGATGCAATTAAGCCAAATTCTTGTAAAACTTGCCATGCATCTTTCTACTTGTTTAATAATAAATATTTGCGCCAGTTCGCTACAATCGTGAATGTTCGGCTATCAGCCTAGACGCAAATAATAAGACTCTAATATACAGTAAGATAAATAATAGCACTGTGTTTACATACATAAAATATGCTTATATTTGGATTTGCTATTATCTGATTAAGCCTAACTATTTAATGAGTTAGATTACTTGTGATCATCACCGTCATACTCACTATAAAGATCAATAAATCGTTCATACTTAAATTCAAAATCAATTTTAGCATTTTCAATATCAACAGTTATAATACAACCTATCCACGCAGGTAAACCATTAGTTAGGTTATTATCAATATAATATTGTCTAAGCTCTGTTACCGTATCAATTAAAGGAATTGTTATATCGTCATCCAGTAGATACCAATTTAATTCATCATTTTGATTATAATAATCAAATAAATAGGTGCAAGCATCCATCTCTGGGGTAAATTCTAATTGAGCAATTACTCTTTTTGCTCCATTAGGTGAAGATTTAAAAAGTAATTGCCCAATTTCATTATTTAATTGATCGTCTGTTTTTGTCATTTTATCCACCTGCTTGGTTTAATAAATTTATCTGCATAAATCGCCCATTATCTATAGAATAAGATACCTTAAACCTAGTTGATCTTATAACTGTACCCTAATATATAGGCTCTATCTCAACTTTTACTGTTTTACTTTCTGGCAAGTTTTTAGCCCATCTAATTTCTAGAGCTTTCCACTCGCCACATTTGAGATTTGAATTCATTGGCAGGGTGTTAATTTTTTCGTATGATCCATTTAGTTAAGATGCAATTAAGCCAAACTCTTGTAAAACTTGCCATGCATCCTCCTACTTGTTCAATAATGAATATTTGCGCCAGCTCGCTATGGTCGCGAATGTTCGACGTTCAG